>JADJCA010000003.1 GCA_016703425.1 Myxococcales bacterium | reverse complement strand
GCAGGGGCTTCCACTCTTCTGAGGTCGCAAGCGCTCCTCGCGAGCTCCACCAGGGCGCGGTCGCGGCCGTCGGGGTCGAAGCGGCGGTTCAACACTTTCGCGACGTCGCGGAGCCAGGTTGCGCTGCTCGCTCCGATGAAGTTCTGATCACGGAGGCGATCGAGGTTCTCGCGCTTTGAACGAGCGAAGTCCCAAGCCGCGAAGACGGCGTAGGTCTCGTCGATCATCGCCCCCTTGATGAGCGTGAACGACGACGCAACATTCGCGCGCGACGTCGCCATCATGCGTCGCCCCTTCGCGCGTACGGAACCGCCAGCGCTCCTGGCTCGCCGCGAGCGAACCCAAGCGCCAGCAAGGCGACTTCGTCGTTCGTCCCGGAGAACACCCCCGGCAGCGGCACGGCGCGCCCTTCCGCCGAGCGACGGAGGCGAGAGAACCTTTCGACGTCGTGCTCGGCGACGATCTCGAACGATCGCAGCGTCGCCGGGCGAGATCGCCCCGCAGTACCTCGAGCTTCTGGAAGAACGGCGTCCACTCGCTGGCGTTATCGAGCCAGTGCTCCCAGCGCGCGTCGAACCTCCTCGACCGTCTCGGGCAGGCGCCAGAGAGTGACGCAGTTAGGGCGGCTCGAACACCTCGGCGCAGCGATGAGCTGCGACGGCGAAGACGGACCGCGCCTGCGCGAAGTGGTGCGTCCGCGGAAAGCCGCGTCGAAGCGCCGCTGCGCCGAGCTTGCCGAGTTGCCCCTTGGTGTTCCACCACTTGGCGAGGTCCATCTCGCCGAAGCGTGCGACGACAAGGCGGAGCTTCAGCAGTCGGTCGAGGTCGATAGGAGGGCTACTCACGGGACTCCTGCGGTGCACGAACGGAGGTGTGGAAAGGAGGTGCCGAACGGTGCCCGCACCTCAGCCGGGGCACAAGGGGGCGCCGGGCGTGAAGCGCCTCAACCCCGCGAACGCAAGCTGGCCGCACCCTTGCGACCTCCCCCAGGCCGACAATCTAAACGAGCGTCGGAGTCTTGGGATTGAAAAGGCGGGGCTCCAACGTGCGGCGCTCTGGCGGGTAGGAGCGGGTGCGAGTTTTCTACTACCTGGGTAGTAGGGAAACGTTTTCGCACCTGGGATCGCGAGGCACGGGACGCGGAAGTTGCGACGGATCGACGCCACGGGCTAGCCTCGCCTGGGTCCGCAACCGCTGCGATCGTCGGCCCTGCGCCGAACGCGGAACGACGAGGGGGGAACCAATGCGCGCACTTTCCGTGAAGCAGCCGTGGGCGGAGCTCATTGCGGCCGGCAAGAAGAAGATCGAATACCGCACGTGGTCCGTCGACCTCCGCGGCGAGCTCCTGATCGTCGCGAGCAAGAGTCGCAACGACGACGACGTGCGCGCGAGGCGGTCGATCTAGGCGTCCTCCTTACGGCAAGGCGCGTTTGCGTCGTCGACCTCGTGAAGGTGACTGGCGAGCCGGGCGACTACGAGTGGCACCCTGGCAAGAACTTCGTCGCGTCGCGCCGGTCGACGTTGCGGGTACGCCTGCTCTACACGGTGCCCGGATGAGCGCATCCGGTTCTGTGGAAGGCGAAGGGAACAGCGGTTGGTAGGCCGGGGACGGCAGTGCAAAGAAGAAGACGGTCAAGAAGCAGCAGAAGGCAGCTTCTCGTTAGCCGGTCGGACCTTCGATGCCCCTCACCGAGGACAACGTTGGCGCACTGCTTCACTGGGCCTACGCGAACCTCGCGATGGCCCACGCCGCGGTCACGCAAGGCGCGACGGCGTACTCAGCTGGGCACTACGCCATCCGCAGCAAGTTCAACGCGGGCCTCCGCAGCGGCTCGATGAACGTCCGCCTTCGCGGACGATGAGCGCCCCAAGCTCCGTTCTGCCACAGGCTTAGGCTATTGCGGCGCGGGCAAGCCGCCGTCTGCCGATCACATCGTGCCACGGCATCGCGGCGGCGAAGACGTTGGCGATAACCTTATTTGGGGCATGCTGAAGCTGTAACAGCTCCAAGGGCACCATTGACCCGCTCGCTTGGTATGAGCGCCGGGTTCCCTGTTCCCGCCGAGGTTCTTGCTTCTGTCGCTACCTGAAGCTCGCGGTCCATTTGCGGGCGCGCTCGCTCATGAATGCCCTGTCGAGACTGTCGCGCGCCTGATCCCTGAGATGGATGTGTGGAGCGCCCCAAAGAAGTTCCCCGCCCGGCGGCGCTCAAGATGGGTCGTTTGGTAGAAGCGGAGTTCCTGGCGCACGCCGTCGCCGTCCGGGTCAACGTGCCTCGACAACCTCCACCACAAGACCGTTGTGATCGCCGAGCCGCGGGAGGTCTCCTCCCTCCTCCCAGGCTCCCGACGAGGTCGTGCCGCTGCTTCTCGCTCGCTCAGGTGACGTGACGATCGGCCCATGAGACAGCCAGCCCGGCGGAATGCGCCCGTCTCGGTCGCGCACACGAGCCCGCGTAAGTGGCGAGGCCCGCGCGCAAGGAGCCGCGCGGCCCCGCTTGGTGCCGTAGTAGTGCGGGCCACCGAGGTTCATGTTGAGGTCGCCGCCGACGGCCACTCGACGCCGGTATTTTGCCGCGAAGGCGCCCACTCGCGGGCGTGCATCGGCACGACGCGCATGAACTCGTACCGGCCTTTGCGTCGCCGCTGGGTCCGCGATCACTGCTCCAGGGCAGTACGACGCCGTAGACGAGCAGGGCGCGCGTGGTCGACGTTCGACAGGCCGGCGCGGTTCGGATCTTCGACGGGCAGCCGCCGCGTGATGGGTAGCCGTGACCAGACCGTCGTCCAGCGCCTGCTCCCCAGCGCGCCGTGACTGGCCGGTCGCCACCGAGCGGTAGCCGTCGCCGAGGTTGAGGGCTATCGTTGGTCTCCGTGGTGATCCACACGTCCGCGTTCATCCGCGGAGGCGCGAAGCCGCCGCGCGTTCTGTCGCGCCCTCCCGCCCCGTATTCGACGCTCCACGTCCGATCCGCATGAGTCCGCCTGGAGCAGCGTATAGCCCCGGACCGCCCTCGACGCCTTTCGGCTTCTGGCTTGGGCTTCTGGCTTCGCCTTCCTGCTCAGCCTCGGCCCCCAGCCTCCTGATTCTCCCATCCCAGCGCCTCGTTTCCACCTTTCACTCACTTGTGGCGCTCCGGGGCGCGCAGTCCCGCCCTCCATCCGCGTTTCATCGAACGATGTCGCGGACGCCGCGCCGCATCGTGAGGCGCCGAGGTCGGCGAACGCGGGGTAGCTCCTATGCGACGCCTTGCCCACCTGCGATACTCGCGCGAGCCAGGACGCGGGAGTTTCCGGGATGCCGACGATTCGTCAGCAATAGGCTTTCCGATCGAGGAGATCGGTCATCGATGCAGCAATCTGCCAGGTGCGGCCCCGCGCGATGCTGCGGACGCGCTCGTCGAGATGATCGTGCGGCGTCTCGAGTCCCACGAGGACGTCCGTCGAGTCGAAGCGTCATACCCGAGGGTTCGCGGCAAATCATTGACAGCCTTGGTCTGCGCAAGCGGATTGGCGCGCTTTCCGCCAGGGGCAGAGGTGGTCGTGGAGATGCACGATTCGAGTGCCGCGACGATTGGGCGGCTCCACGAGCCGCCGACGAGTCACACATCCCCTATCTTTCCGCCGGCAGCCGCAAGGCAGTGCCGAGGACCGGCTACACCAAGCTGGCATCGAGCGATTTTCTTAGCGGGCCTGGCGAGGGTAATGCACCGAACCCTGGACGATGCGCTTCAGTCGGTCCTCGACAACTGGGCGTTTCTTCACCCGAGGGAGATTCACATCGACTACGCGGAGGGCATTCTCGGCTGGTGAAGGAAGGCGCGCGCCGGCATCGTGGAGCCTGGCGAACTGGAGCACTGGCGCGCTGAAGTGGAGCGAACCCTCAAGCGGCGGGCCAAGATCCACGAAAGGCTTCGAGAGCTGGTCGTAAGCCGCTGGCGGCGCTCTATTCCGAAGTCCGAACACGTCCAGCGCAACGCGGAACAAGCTTACGACGCGGGCCGGTCGAGCCGGCGCGTACCGAACGCGAGCAGCGCGCCTCAACGCCAACGGAGGTGATGCCTTCCCCGAAGCCTAGCCATTCCCAAGCGCAGGGTGACCTCTTCACGAGGAAGACGGGCGGCGCGAAGCGCCCCGGCAAGCCCACCAGGTGAATCGAACCCAATCCCAGCGCTACGCTCCCGCGTGACGCCCCCGCCGCCCCTCGCTTCGCTGTCCACCCTCGCGGCTCGGCGCGCGCATCTATGTCGAAGGGAACAGCAGCGAAGGCCGGGGCCGGCAGTGCAAAGAAGAAGACGGTCAAGGAGAAGAAGCCGAAGGCAGCTTCTCGTTAGCCGGTCGGACTCCCCTGTCAGATTCGCTGTCAGATTCCACGTCAGATCCCCGCCGCCCTGCGTCTTAGTCCTCGTGCTCCATCCTCTGCCCTCGATGCGCTTCACCGCTTCCTGCCGGACCGAGCGGCCCCGCGGCGGCGGCCGGCTCTTCCGGCCGTGCGCCCAGCGCGGCTCCTGCCCTCGCGCACCATCCTCGTCCCGACGGAGGCCCACGCGCACGCCCTACGACGCGTCATCACCGCCTCGTGGCCACGCGCCCTCATCGGCGCCCGCTTCGCGCGCGCCGAGGCGCTCGCCCTTGAGCTCCTTCAGCGTGAAGGCGTCGACTTCACGCCCGGCGAAGAAGCGCACCGCGCCACGCGCCTCCTCGCGCTCTTTCACGAGCGGTCGCTCCGCCTCCGCTACTTCGAGGCGGCGCTCCTCGCCGATGTGCCCGGGTGGGACGTCGCGTTCGCGCGCACGCTCACCGAGCTCGAGGCCGCGGGCTTCACCCCAACGCGCTTGAAGAGCTCGCGGCGAGCCCCCTGCCCCGCGACGCGCCTTCGCGCGCGGCCGATCGCTGCACGATCTCGCGCTGATCTGGCGCGCCTCGACGAACGGGCCGCTCGGTCCTTCACGCCGGCGCGGATGCTCGTGGAGGCCGCCGCGCTCATCACGCGTGAGCCCGCGGCGTGGCCGGAGCTCGGCCCTACCCTCGCGTTCGTAACCGGGCACGAGACCGCCGCGCGCGCCCGCTTTCTTCGCGCCATCCCGCGCATAACGCTCGCCCTCGTCCCGTCGCGCCCGCGCCGCCACGCGCACCACGAGCGCTTGGCGCTGCTCTTTCCCGAGCTCGCCGCCGCGGCGGCGACCAGCGCGCCCGCCTCCGGGGCGCCGTCGACACGCTCGACCGTCACCGAGCTCGCGCCCTGTCGGCTTCTCTTCGAGTCGCCCGACGTTTCTCCGCCCCTTCGCGGCCGCGAAGCCGCGGCCCCGACGGCACCGTGCACTTTGGAGCATCACGGCGGCGTGGCCGACGAGCTCGAGGCGCCGCCTAGTGGGTGCACCGCGAGGTGTTCGAGCATGACCCCGCTCTCCGAGCTCGCCATCTCGCGCCGCGCCTCGAGCCCTGGGCCCCGCTCCTCCGCGCGATCGCCTCGCCACCTTGCCGTGGCCGGACGACGCGGGCGGCGACGCCGCGGACGGGCCCCCTGTCGTCATCCTCGGCGGCGTGCCCGTCGCGCGTACGAGGGCCGGCGCGCGCCTTCGCGCCCTGCTCGGGGCGCTCTCGCGCTTTCTCCCCATCGACGCGCTCGGCGTTCGTACCCCCCCTCCGCGCCGAAGGCCCTCGAGGGCCGTAGCCGCCCGGACGAAGCCAAGCGACGAAGCTCATCGCCGGTCTCGGCACCGTCGGCGGCGCCGACGCCGCGCCGGAGGCCGCCCTCGGGTGGCTCCCCCGGATGCAGACTCAATCGGCCGCCCTCGAGCGTGAGCTCGCCACCGCGCGCGACGACGACGAAGATCGCGAATACGCGCTCCGCGACGCACGCACGCGCGCCCTGCACCTGCGCGCCATCACGCCGTCGATGACGGCGCTGCACGAGCTGGCCCGCGCGATCGTCGATAAACAGGGCCTCGTCGCGCTCTGGCCCCGCCTCGCGGAGTTCGTGCGCGAGCACCTCGTCTTGCCCGCACCCCCCGGCCCCATCCTCTTGGCGGCGCTCGAAGACGCGGCCACGAGCCTCCTCGCGACCGACGCCGGTCGCTCCGTCGGCGGGGCCACAGCGCTCGGCCTGCTCGGCGAAGCGCTCGAGGGCGCGCGCGCGAGCGCCGCGCGCTTCGGAGAGCCCGCCATCACCCTCACCACGGTGCGCCGCGCCGCGGGCCTCTCGGTTCGTGCGGTCCGCGTCGTGGGCCTCGTCGAGGGCGCGCTCCCTTCGCCGGGCCGCGAAGATCCCGTGCTGCCTGACGCCCTGCGCGCGTGGCTGCCCGGCGTGCCGCGCCTCGGCGAGCGCGCCCACGCCGACCTCGCGAGCCTCGTCCACGTCCTCGAAGCGACCACCGAGCGCGTCACGCTCTCCGCCTCGTCCGTCGATGAAGCGGGCACGCACCGCGAGCTGTCGCCGGTCTTCACCGAGGCCGGCGTGGCCCTCGCCAGGCCGGGCCGCGATCGGCGCGCCCCGCCCGTGGAGGTGCCGGGCGTGCGCGCGCTCGCCGAGCGCTACTTCACACCGAGCCGCGGACGCGGCCGCCTTCGACCTCCAGCATCCGCTGCGCGAGGCGTCCTGGCAGGCTCTCGCCGCCAGCGTCGCGCGCCTGGCGCCAGCCCACTGGCAAGGGCCGAGCGCCGTGGGCCTCGAGCGCCTGCTGGCGTTGCTCGACCCGACCCGACCGCCCGACGCCCTCGATGGCGTGTTCCCCAAGCGCGGGGCGTTCCCCGTGTTGCCAGGCCTCTCGCCGGAGCGCCCCATCTCGCCGACGCGCCTCGGACGCGTCCTCGGATGCCCCCAGGCGTTCTTCCTGTCGGACGTCTTGGGCTTCCGCGAGGCCGCCGAGCTCCCCGACGGCGACGCCATCGATTCGCTGGCCTACGGCTCGCTCTTCCACAAGCTCGCGGAGGACTTCTACCGGGCGCACGGCGAGAGCTTCGTCGCAAGAAGGGCACGCTCGAGGCGCACCTCGCCACGGCCGAAGCGCTCACCGACGCGCTCTTCACGGAGTTCGTGGACGGCTATCCGCTGGGGGGCGCGCTCGTGCGCGAGGCCGAGCGCGCTCGGCTCCAGCGCGACGTGGCGGAGCTGCTCCAATACGATTGGGGCTCTGACGCGCGCGCCTTCGTGAGCGGAGCAACCCTTCGGCAACGACGCGCCGTGCGCCTCGAGACCTCCAAGGCGGAGCGCGCCCTGTTCGTGCAAGGGCAGATCGACCGGCTCGATAGCGTGGGCTCCAGGCTCTTCGTGCGCGATCTCAAGACCGGCAAGCCGAAGCTCCGGAGCTCCAAGGGCGCAGGCGACTTCGACCCTGCCGTCGACCTTCAGCTCGGCGTCTATGCGCTCGTCGCCGAGCAGCTCGCGCGAGCGTGGAAGGTCTCCGCGCGGGGCGGCGTTGAGAGCGCGTACGTCTACCCCAAAGGCAACCCTCAGAAGGAGCGGCGGTACAACGCCGACGAGACCAAGGAGCTCATGGCGCTCACGCGCCAGTGGCTCGAGGTGGCGCGCTCGCTGCTCGAGGCGCGGGCCCTTCCCCGCACGCCCGACCCGCAGGGCTGCACCTATTGCGCGTTCGCGGTGTCGTGCCATCGAGAGCAGAGCGGCCGCTCGAGAGAGGTGCTCACGCTCGAGCCTCGCACGGAAACCCTACGCGCTTCGTTGGGGAGGAGGAGGCGTGATGAGCACCTGGATCAAGCCGCCCGCGAGCTCGCCGTTCGCTCTCGCAAGAACCTCGTCATCGACGCCGGCGCCGGCACCGGAAAGACGACCACCCTCGTGGCGCGCCTCGTCGAGCGCATCGCGCCGGAAGACGACGGCCCGGCGCTCTCGCTGGACCGCATCGCGGCGATCACCTTCACCCGCCGCGCCGCCGGCGAGCTCAAGCTGCGCGTGCGCGAGTCGATTCTGCGAGCGCTCGGCACAACGTCGCTCAGCGCCACGCGAAGGGCGCCGCCTCTTAGAGGCGCTCGCGCAAGCTCACTCCGCGCACCTCGGCACGATCCACCGTTCGCGGACCGACTGCTGCGGCTCCGCCCCGCGGAAGCGAAGCTCAGCCCGAGCTACAGCATCGCGGAAGACGCGGGCGCACTCGTCCGCGAGGCCTACGAGCGGATGCTTCGCCTGGCGCAAGACGGACACCTGGGCAAGAGCCTGGCCGGCGCCGGTCACCCGACAGAGTTGGTGACACTCGCCGACCGCGCGACGGCGGCCTTCGCGGATGCGCTTCGGTGCGGCGTCCGCCCCCGCCCGAGCCCGACCACGACTTTTGCCCGCCGATCCTCGGGAGCTGTACGCGAGGCTGCTCGAGTGCCGCGATCGCGCGCTGCCCACGCTGCCCACGCCGCCCGGCTTGGCCGAGCCACCTTCGACCGCGCGCGGCTCGACGGTGCCGCACGACTCGCGAGAGCGTGCCTCGCGCCGGTCGGGCCCGACGACGACGGCGCTCGCGTCTTGCTCGCCCGGGCCGGGCCTCGCGGCCATCAACCCTGAGCGCTCGTCGACGCTCCTCGACGTGCTCGACGCGGTGCGCCGCGTGGACGAGCTCAGGCCGAAGAAGAGCTGCGCGAGGAGCTCCGGCGTCGCCGCGCTCAAGGCCCCTCAGGACAAGGGCCCCGCGAAGGATCGCCCTCGCTCCTCGAGCAACTCGTCGCGCCCATCCACGAGTGGATGGCGAAGCGGCTCGTGAGCCTGGCCCGTCGCCGTGACGCTCTACGAGGAGACGAAGCGGCGAAACCAGGCGCTCGACGCCATCGATCTCCTGCTCAAGCTGCGCGATCTGTTGCGCGATGACCTCACGGTCCGCGGCGAATACCAGAAGCTCTTCGACCACCTCTTCGTCGACGAGTTCCAGGACACCGATCCGCTCCAGGCCGAGGTCCTCCTTTATCTGTGCGAGCAGGGGCCGCGCGCCAAGAGTGTGGACGCCGTGGTGCTCACGCCGGGGAAGCTGACCATCGTGGAAGATCCAGCAGGTCGATCTATCGCTTCCGGCGCGCCGACATCGGCATGTACGAGCGCGTGCGGAGCCAATCATGGCCGGCGACCACGACGCCGTCGAGCTCCGCGCGAACTTCCGCAGCGAGCCGAGGAACCCTTCAGTGGCTGAACCACCGCATGGCCGCCGTGCTCGGTGAGCACAAGACCGAGACCTTCGACCCGGCGACGGGCCAAGCCTACTTTCGCGCGCTCGAGGCCGGACGCAAGAAGGGCGAAGGCGACGACGTGGTGCACCTCTTGCCGCTCGAGGACTCGCCGGACTCGCAGGACGGCGCCGACGCCGTCCGCGACCTAGAGGCGGAGGCGCTGGCGGCCTACGTGCGCTGGCTCGTGGACAAGAGCGAGCTGACGGTCGTGGACGCCGACACGCGCGAGGCGAGGCCCGTGCGCACGAGCGACATCGCCGTGCTGGCGCGCGCGACGACGTCGCTGAAGATCCTGTTCGCGGCGTTTCGACCGCGCCGACGTGCCCTATGCGCCAGCGGGCGGGCGGCTCTTCTTGAGTCGATCCGGTGCACCAGCAGTTTCTTCTGGGCCTCCGCGCCATCAGCGACACGGACGACGGCGGCGCTGGCGGCGCTCTTGCGACCGCCGTTCTTCGCCATCGATCCCGTGGGATCTTTGGCAGGCCAAGGCCAAGCAACGCAGGCCCTCGAGGGCGTCGACCTGGAGGCCGCCGCGCGCGCGGAGGAAGCCGCCGCGTGGGTGATGGAGCTGCGACGATGGAGCGTGGGAGGCGGAGCTTCGGCGACACGGCGCGTCGCCTGCTCGACGAGACGGCTTCGCGCGGGCGGTCGCCCTGGGCCGAACGGGCGCAGCGCGTGCCACCTAAGGGAGCTCATCTTCGCCCTCGAGCGCGTCGGTGACGCGGGAAGCTCGACTTCGACGGCGTCGTGATGCGCGCGCGCGAGTGGGTCGACGCGCCCGTCGGCTTGATCCCGGCCGCCGGTGGGCAGCGACGCTGTGCGCATCCTCACGGTGCATCAGGCGAAGGGCCTCGAGTTTCCCGTCGTCATCTTGTGGGACGCAGCGGGCGAGCTGCGCGCGGCGCCCGCGCGCGGCAGCGCCTTCGAGCTCGAGGAGCCGTCGGGCGCGTGGAGCATGTCGCTGTCTCGACTCCACTGGGACGAGCCGGCGGGGAGCGGTCTCAAGGCGCGAGCGGAGGAGATGGCGGCCCACGAGCGCCGGCGGGTGCTCTACGTCGCAGCGACGCGCGCCCGCGACTTGCTCGTGCTCCCGTGCGCGCGGGGGGAAGTTTCTCGGACGCGGACAAGTACGCGCACGCGCTCTTGGCGGCGCCAGCGCTCGCGGGCAAGGCGGCGAATGGCGTGCGGCTCCTCGAGCCGTACCGCGAGGGACGCGGCGCCGCGTGGTCGAAGCCTGCGGTCGCGATGAACCGTCCCCCGAAGCTCGCCAAGGGCGCAGCCGAGCGCGAGCGCGCCGCGTGGGAGGAGGCGCTTCGCGAGGTAACGCGACCGCGGCTCGCGCCGACGTCGGTCACGAGCGAAGCGCACCGAGCCGACGGCCACGACGGCCACGCGCCGAAGGGCGAGGCGATTGCGCCAGTCGGCGCCGCCGAGAGAGCGGTGGAGCTCACGCACGCGCCTCGGGAGGCGACGGCGCTCGGGGTCGAGCCTGGTGGGGTCGATGGAACGGACGGCGGTGATTGCGGAGACGGGGGTGAGCCCGGCGCGCAAACGTGGGCGCGGGCGAAGAAGCAGGGCCGCCACGGCGCGGCGTTCGGGTCGCTCGTGCACGCGGCCATTGGGCTGGTGTTGACGCGCGGCCTCGACGCGAAGGAGAGCGTTCGTCGCGTGGCGCGCGCGCTGGCGGTGGGCCCCGCTGTGCCGCTCGATGAAGCGGTGAGGGACGTGGAGCGAGAGCGCTCGCGGCGTTGCGCAGCGAAGGTGTCCTGCCGGGAGTGCGCGCGAACGGCGACGGAGAAGTCGCGCTCCGCCTCGAGTACCCGTTCGCCGAGGCGAGCGCCGATGGCGCAAAGCTGGTCGTGGGCTACGTGGATCTCGTGGCGAGCCGCACAGACGGGACGCTCACGGTGATCGACTTCAAGACCGATCGCGCGCCGACGCGCAGCGCGCGCGAGGAGTACCCAGCGTACGTGAAGCAGGTCCGCCAGTACGCGGCGGTGCTGGAGCGAGGCGCAGGGCCGGCCCGCGACGCGGCGGGGTTGCTGTTTACCGAGACGGGGCGCGTGGAGTGGTGTGAGGGGGGTTGAGAAGCGGGAGAAGCAGGACGGTGACGGAGCCGCCGCGCGTTCTTGTCGCGCCCCGCCCCGTATTCGACGTTCCACGTGGCGATTCGCATGAGTCCACGGCGCCTTCTGGCTTGGGCTTCTGGCCTCGACTTCTGCCTGCGTGACTGCCCCACCGCACCATGCCCGTAGTTTGGGGGACGAGGCACGAGCGAGAACCTCAGCCTGCCCGGAAGAGCTCCGCCCGGTGGGCTAGGACTGGCGCAACCCGGCCGCGGACATCCGCTCCCGGCCGTGGCCACCCGGCGCATGTGGAAAACATGGACCGAGCGATGGATTGCCGCCTGGCCTGGCGCGTGCGACCAAGGCGGGGATGTCCAAGGCATCCCCTGAAACCTCATTCGCCACGAAGGCCGACGTCCACGCGCTGCGCGGCGACGTCCACGCTGTGCGCGACGACGTCCACGCGCTGCGCGTTGAAATGCATGGCATACGCGACGACCTGCGCACCGAAATGCACGGCATACGCGACGAGCTTCGCACCGAAATGCACGGCATACGCGACACCCTGCTCGACGCGATGCACGGCCTCGGCGCGCAGCTCGAAAGCATGCGCCCCATCTTCCGGGCAACGGGCGAGCGCGAGTCGACCATCGAGGACAGCCTCAAACGACGGATCGCGGACGGCGAGAAGAGGGCCGACGACCGCCTGAGGGATGTCGAAGCCGTCACCAAGAGGCATCCGGGCGCCCTCGCCCAGCACGGGAGCGCACTCGCCAGCCTTCGCACCGAGCTCGAAGGGCTCCGCGAGGCGTACCACGTGCCTAATTCCGCGGAGGTCGCCGCGTTCGAGGCTCGCCTCGCTCGCCTCGAAGAGGCCGTCGGCATCACCCGCCGCTGACCAGAGGCTTCCGCCAGGGCGCCGCTGCCAGCGGTCGACCCCAGCGTGGATCGTCTCTTCCGGCTCACACGCGTGACGCCCTGTGGAGAGCTGCTCGGGAGCAGAGCGCTAGTCTGCCTGCGCGCACCTCGCCGACCGTCACCCCTCCGCGAAGACCTCCGCGACCGTCGCTGCGGTGGCGGCCTTGCGAATCCACCGCGTGAGCACCGCGTCGTCGGTGCAGGCCGCGATCGTCTCTTGCTCCGCGGGGGAAACGGCGAGACCGCGAGCATCGAGGAACGCCAGGAGGTCCGCAACGCGCGCGGCGCGGACGCCCTCCTCGCCTCACGGCCCTTGGCCTGGTGCTTCTTGGCGAAGTCGCTTTGAAACTCGTACTTGCGGATGTCCATCTGCTCCTCCAGTGCTGCCTTCGCCGCGGGGCCCAGTACTTCGTAGATGACGTCGGAATATAGCACCCCGGAGTCCCTCGCCAACGTCGCGACGGCCGCGAGCGCCGGCACCGCGAGCCGCACGACATCGGGTTCGCGGCCGTGCGCCAACACCGACAGCACCGCCAACTCGGGCGCACGTTTCGCCTCGGCTTCATCGGTGATGTACGGAATCGCGCTCGGGCCGAGCACGAACGGTGCAAACGTGAAGCTTGGCCCCAACTCCACCGGCTTGGCGCACCACTTCGCCATCGCCTCCGTGGGCGCCACCACGAGCACGCAGACCGGACACTTGAGTCGCGCTCGCAACGTCGACGCGTAGACTGGCCACGAGTAGCGCTTCGCCAGGTCGCGCTTGAACTGCACCTCCACGACGATGCCCAGCACGGGCCGCTCCGCCCGCTCGAGCACCACCACGAGATCCGCCCGGTATTGCGTCGGCGTGATCTGCGTCAGGTCTGCCGAATCCGTCCGTAGGCGCGTGCCCGACGGCACCGCCACGCCGAGGAGTCGCAAGACCTCGGCCGCTAGTGGAGGGCGCGTGGAACAGCGAGACGAGCACCTCGTGCCGACGGAACGAACTCATGCGAGGTCTATCGGCAGAGGCCCTCGATAAGTTGCGTCCCCCTCCCCGCGTCCCCCTCCCCGCGTCCCCTCCCCGCGTGCCCCTTCCCAAGTGGCCCCGCCTCGTGAACCATCCCGTTTCGCTCATGGGTCAACGCTCCAGCACGGCCACCGTCGTCGCCATCGTCCAAGCGTTCCTCGAAGAGCGCAGCTGGAAGCAAGCCTCGCTCGCGCGCCGCATCGAGATCGCCGTGCCGGCGCTACGCAAGCGCCTCGAAGAGCTCCAGGCCTACGGGTTCCCGCTCGAGCGCGAGGAAGACCACCCGCACGTCTGGTGGAGCGTGCCCAAGAGCTGGTTCCCCGGCGCCGTCGTCTTCAAGGACGCGGAGGTCGGCGAGCTCTTGCGCCTCCTCGCGCGGCTGCCCAAGAGCCGCTCGCGCGATCAGGTCCTCGAGTCGATCTTGCGGCAGCTGCCGGCGCGCGGCGACATGGCCGCGCTCGTCGGGACGGCCATCGTGCCACCTGACGCGAGCGGGCCCGTCGGAGCGCTACCAGTCGGTCCTCGAGGACGCCGCCGCGCAGCGCATCGCCGCGCGCGTCCGGTACTTCAGCGCGGGGCGCGGCGCCGAGGGCGCTCGGCACGTCTCCGTGCACCGCGTCGTGATCGGGCCGCCGGCTCGCATCATCGCGACGTGCCACCGCTCCGGCACGCTCAAGTGGTTCCGCATCGACAACGTCTTCGAGGCTCGACTCGACGAGCACGAGCCCTTTCGCCCCGCGGCGCCGGCCGACGTCGCGACGTTTCACGACGCGAGCCTCGACGGCTTTCACCAAGACGGGCCCACCGAGGTCTTGTCGTTCTTCGTTCGCGATCCGGAGGCGCGCTGGGTCGCGCGCAACCTCTTGCCGGGCATGCGCCCCGAGGAGATCGACGGCGGCATCCGCGTCACCGCCGAGACGACGGCCATCTTGCAAGTGGCCCGGTACCTCGCAGGGCTCGGCGAGGCCGCGCGACCCGAGAGCCCGAGGCTCGCCTCGTGCGTGCTCGCCCTCGCCGAGGGCACGCTTCGGAGCGCACGCGCGCGCGCCAACGACTGACGAGGCGTCGGCCAGGCGCACGCGCTCGCGCAACCAGCCGCGCGCCCGCTCGAGGGCCTTGTCGACGCGAGCCCGCACGCGACGCTGGCTGGCCACGCAAGAGCGCTCCTCCGGTCGAAGCTCCGCTGCCACCAACTCGGCGATGGCTCGCCCTTCGAGGTAGACGGCCGACAGCGGTTCGCGGACGCGGCGCGGCGCCGCAGCCACGAGGGCCCGAACAGCGGCGAGCTGCTCGTGCACGCGGCGCGCCTCTTCATCGCGAAGGAGGAGCGCCTCGGGATTTTCGACGCCGCCGCTACCCTGGCCCTTGCCTTCGCCTTCCTCGTCCAGCACCTCGAGGGGCACCGCGGCGCGGCCGCGCTGGCGGCGTAGCGCGTCGATGGCGCGGTGCTTCGCGGCGCGGCGCACGTAGGCCGCCTCGCGCCCGTCAGCCACGGCGCCACCTTCGATGCTCGCGACCAGCTCGAGGAGCACGTCGTGAGCCAGATCTTCGGCGGCCTCAAGCGGCAGGCGCATGCGCGCCAGGCTGTTGAGAGCGACGGCGCGCACGCACGCGGCCAGCGTGTTCCGGGCGCTCTCACGCTCCGTCGTGGCGTTGCGAAGGGTACGTGCAGCAGCGGTCGTCGAGGCACCAAGCGACATGGAGTTCCCTTTCTGGGGTGACGCGTTGACGGCGAGAGCGGCTCGGCAAGATCGCGGGGGAGACGGAGGCCGGGAGACAGGGCCGCAAAGCCGACGGCACTATGGGGAGGCGCGACGCCGAAACGGCTCGCGCGATTAGGCGCCACTGGACGAATGGGCACCGCGAGGAGCTTGCCGCGCGCGCCGAAACTGGCGAGCCGTGTGTCAGAAGAGAGACGAAGCACCGACATCGATGCAAGGAGCCCCGATGTCCAAACAACACACGATGATCTTCACAGCCCCCGCGAGCGCGAGCCCTGGCTGGCAGACCTTTCGGGTAAAAACAGGGTCGAGCACGTATCACGTCGCCTTCGGGCCCCTTGGCTCGCGGCGAGTCGCCGTCCTGCGCGGCGACTCGCACGGCAACGTCATCCACGAGATCGACGGCGATCCCCTCGCGTGGGCGAGGCGAGCCTCTTCGGCGTTCCGCCAGGAGAGTGGGTCGGCAAGCCGCTCCTGTCGGCGGCGTGATCACGTCAGCGGTGGTCTCCGTGGCCACCGAAGACGATCCCGAGGTGCTCTCGCGCGTCCTGACGTGGCTCACCCTGCCAAGCACCTCGGCGCCCACGCCCGTGTTCGAGAGCGCCCCCGCGGCTCATCGCGCAGCCCGTCGCGCAGCCCGTCGCGCCGCCCCTCGCTGGCGCCGAGCTCTACGTGTCGCTCGTCGAGGCAGCGGGGCGGCGCCTGCGCGCCGTCGCCGACGCCGACGACTTGGTCGAAGCGTTCGCGGCGAGGCCCGAGCTGAGAGAGCGCTTCGGCGACGAGCTCGCCGCGTGTTTGCTCACGGTGAAGGGCATCGCTCGGCGCATGGGGTGAACGTCGAAGTCCCGGGGGGGGAGAGCCATGTTGCCTAGTTCCACGAGACGCGCACTGTCGGATCGACGTTCCACGTGCTGATTCGCATGAGTTCGCGTGGGGGGCGTACCCGCGGATCGCCCTCGGCGCCGTCGTCGCTCTGGCTTGGGCTTCTGGCCTCGACTTCTGCCCGCGTGACCGGTTGACTGCTAGGAAGCTGGTGGCCGCTGCAGCGTCCGCCCTTCTCCATGCCCCTCTCCTTCCTCCACATCGCCGCCTCCACCATGGCCGGCGGGCGTTCGGAAGGCGCTCGGCGAGCTAGGGCGAGACGACGGGGTCGTGGACTTGCGGGATGGGCTGCAGGTCGGCCCCTGGCCGGCGTCGACCGCGGCGCGAAGCAACGCGACGCGTGGTGGCAGATGCTCAGCGCGGGCGTTCCCGCGGCAGACGTTCTCAGAGGAGACGTCGCTCGATGACTCGGCGCTATGGGCGAGGCTCCGCGCAGACCCGCGGCCCGTCGTCGTGTGGCACGGCCCGGACCCGGCCGAGCACGGGTGATGCTCCGCACCTGCTTCCAGCTGCGAGCACACCCCGAGGCGCGCGTTCGAGGTTCACATGGGCGGCGGCGGTCCGCGCCGTGCGCTGCCCTCGTTCTATCGCTCCGTCGCGCTCTCCGGCGGCGAGGTGATGGGAGCCTGGCAACACCGGCGTCGGATCCCGATGTTCATGGCGCGCGCGGCGCTGGCAACGATCGTCGCGCATCCCGGCTGCCTACAGTGACCTGCGCCAGGGCCGCATCGTCCCACTCTCGCTGTCGATGTGCACGATGCGGTCCTCCGCGCGGCCTGCGTCGATTGACCGGGAGTACGCGCGTCCTCGGGCTCGTGCTGGCTGACCTGCCCGTTGGCGATCTTTCATCTGGCGAGTCCGCCGACTGCTCGAGGCCGGCCTCCTCGAGGGCGGGGCACGAACGAGAAGCTCGGCTGCCCGGAGAGCCTCAGCTCGGGGGGATAGTCGGGCGGGATAGGACGACTGCAGCGGTCGACCGCGACCGTCACCCTTCCGCGAAGACCTCCGCAACCGTCGCTGCCGTTGCCGCCTTGCGAATCCAACGCGTGAGCACCGCGTCGTCGGTGCAAGCGGCGATCGCTTGTTCCGCCTCGGAAACGGAGAGAGACCGCGCGCCTCCAGAATCGCCAGAAGGGCCCCGACGCGCCCCTCCTCGCGCCCTCCGCCCGGTGCTTCTTCGCGAACTCGCTTTTGAACTCGTACTTTCGGATGTCCATCAGCTTCCCAGGCAGCCTTCACCCTTCGGCGAAGACCTCGGCGACGGTAGCGGCCGTTGCCGCCTTGCGAATCCAACGCGTGAGGAGGGTTGCGTCGGTGCAAGCGGCGATCGCTTCTTGCTCCGCCTCGGAAACGGAGAGACCGCGCGCCTCCAGAATCGCCAGCAGGGCCCCGACGCGCCCCTCCTGGCGGCCCTCGGCCCGGTGCTTCTTCGCGAACTCGCTTTTGAACTCGTACTTTCGGATGTCCATCAGCTTCTCCAGGGCAGCCTTCGCGGCGGGGCTTAGCGCTTCTTCTATGACTTCGGAATATAGCATCGCAAAGTCGCTCGCCAACGTGGCGACCGCCTCCAGCGCGGGTGCCGCGATGCGCTCTGCGTTGGGCTCGTGGCCATGGGCCAAGACCGACAGCACCGCCAGCTCGGGCGCGCGCTTCGCCTGCACCTCGTCGGTGACATGGAATCGCGCCTGGCCCTAAGACCACTGGCAAACGAAGTTCCTGGGCCCAGGTCCAGAGGTCTGCCGGCACCACTCGCCAAGGCCTCCGTGGGGACCACGACGAGCACGCGACGGGTACTCAAGGCGCGCCGCACCAACGTCGCCGCGTAGACCGGCCACGAGTAACGCTTCCTCGAATCCCAATCGAGCTGCACCTCGACGACGACGCTGGTACGCGACGCGCCATTCTCGAGCACCACCACGGGATCGGCTCGCGTAGGGCCGTCGGCGCCAGCTCCGTCAGATCCGCGGAGTCGGTGCGCGCCAGCTCGATGCGCGGGCACCTCCACACCGAGCACCCGCAGCAGCCCCGCCGCCAGCAGAGGGGCGCGTCTGGCTAGCGAGAGCAGCACCTCAAGCTCGAAGGCATGCGGAGACCTCTTCGGCCGGACCGCGGGAGAAGTTGCGTCGCCCAGTGACGGCAAGAGGCGGAGAGGCCGAGAGGAGGCTGATCCTCGAGCAAAAAGGCTGGAGGCTGGAGCCAGAAGCGATCCTCGGGCGCTCGAGTCCTGCCGCCCGGCCGCCACCACCGCACGCTGCCCCCGATCCGGGAGTTCGGACCAACGAGGAGTCTCCACCACTGGTGAGACAATTGCCATGGACGCACCATCTCATCATCCTCAACCAGGCAAAGCCGTGAGACCCGCGAGTTCTACGTGCTCGCGGCGGTCAAGGCGCGGTGGACCAAGCGCGAACTCGGACGGCAGGTCCAGTCCGGCGCAGTGTTACGGAGCGCGCCCGCTGCCAAGAAAGTGTCGCCGGCGGTGACATCAATTCATCCGACCGCGATGGACGAGCTGAAGAACGGCGGCCTCAGATGCCCGTCCTCGCTCGCCTCCAGCGCGCGCTGCGCGACCTCGGGCGCTTCTACGCAGAGTTCTCGAAGCCTCGCAGCAAGGGCGCCAAGGCACGGCGCCAATGACGACGAACGTGGAGCTTTCCCTCCCCACCTCGTTTTACCCTCGCTCTCCGTGGCCTCTCCGCGCGTGCCCTTCCTCAGCGACACCTCGAACGAGACTGCGGACGACGCGCCGCATACGCGAGGCGCCGCCGCTGGCGCGGGGCTTCTCCTCGTGTGGTCCGTCGATGCCGCAACTCGGCCTCGCCCATCGGCGGCGGCACGGCGCCCTGGCGGGTATCGGGCGCTCGTCGGCCCGCGCTCATCGAGTTTCCCAACGACCCGGCGATGTCGCGCCTCCACTGCGACGTGCAAGTCGAGGGCGACGCGCTCATCATTCGCGATCGCGGCGGGCGCGTGGCACGTACCTCAACGGCGCGCCCATCCACGGCAGGCACGGTGCGCACACGCCCCTCGCAGAGCGCAGCGTCTTGCGCGCCGGGAGCTGCCTCATCTCTCGAGCCCGATCTGCATCGCGTCGGCTGGCAGTCGGGCCCTTTCAGCCAAAACCTCCGCTCGACGCTCCTCAAAGACTGTCATCGTCAAATCGTCCCGCCATGGCGCGCATTCGCGCCGAGGTCGCCGATGCCGCACGGCGCGCCTTCACGCTCTTTCGATGCAAGCCGGTTACGGGCGCGGCAAAGAGATCATCGCCTCGCACTACGCCGCCGAGCGGGCGCCCGCACATCAAAGCGCCGCAACTGCGCCAACTTCCAAGGACCTACGCCGAGGGCCGAGCTCTTCGGCCGTCCGCGGCGCGTACACGGGCGCGCACCGCCGATCGCGCCGGCGCCTTCGAGGGCCCGCCGCGGTGCTCTTTCCTAGACGAGCTCGCCGAGCTGCCGCTCGAGGCAACCGAAGCTCCTGCGCGTCCTCGAAGAGCGCACCATCCGGCCGTCGGCGGCGACGAGAAGCCCATCGACGTGGCCTCGTTTGCGCCACGCACGCCGATCTGGAGAAGGCCGAGGCAGGGGCGCTTCCGCGCCGATCTTGGTACCACCAGCCCAACACAGTGACGTTGCCGCGCTCCGCGAGCGCCGCGAAGAGATCCGTACCAGTGCACTTGTTCGGAAGAGTTCGAGGGCGTGCCGCCCGTGTCCGTCCGCTTCGCCGCGCGGGCGATTGGGATCCCCCTGTCGAGCGCGTATCGGCTCAGCGCGGATGCTGAGGAAGAGGGAGAGGGAGCGTAGTCGCCGCGGTCTCAGCCGCGACCGCGACCCCGACCCCGACCCCGACCTCGACCCCGACCTCGACCCCGACCCCGACCTCGACCTCGACCTCGAACATTACTGGATGGAGTCCAGCAGTGACGGAGTCCAGATCTCGACGGGTCAACAGGACCCTAGTCACCTCGACCTCGACCTCGACCTCGACCTCGACCTCGACCTCGACCTCGACCTCGACCTCGACCCCGACCTCGACTTCGACCTCGACTTCGAACCGCGCCGACGATCCTGCGGCCTTAACCGACGGACCTCTCGCCCGCCCGTCGGCGCGCGGTACGGTTCACCGGTGCACCCATCCCTTCCGTTCGTTCTGACGGCCGTCGCGCTCTTCGCCTTCGTGGCCTGTGGCAGCGCCGACGACACGACGAGCGCCGACGAAGTGAGCGACGCAGGCGCGACGGACGGAGGCGTACCCGACGCGACGTCGACGTCCTCACCGCTGGAGTCCGATGCGGCGACAACGGATGGCGGGCGCGACGCCGCGCTCGCGAGCGATGCGACGACGCCGGACGCGGACGCACCGCTCGACGGAGGCGCCGACGGAGGCGCCCTCGCGAGTGACGCAAGTGACTCGGGCGCCCCTGACGCAGCCGACGCTCCGCTCGAGCCGGCGACCACAGTGCGCTTCGTGGCCCTGGGCGATCAAGGCAAGGGCTGCGCGTCCGCGACCGACGGGCAGTGCAAGGTCGCCGCCGCCATGGAAGCCAAGTGCGCGGCGAGCGGCTGCCACTTGGCGTTCTCCTCGGCGACAACATCTACCAAGCGGGCGCCCCACGGCGAACGACCCCATCTTCCAGACCATCTTCGAGCAGCCGTACGCGAACCTGGCGTTTCACTCTACGTCGCCCTTGGCAACTTCACGATGTGCGGGCGACGGCGCCGGCACCAACTTCGGGCGCGCGAGAGCGAGATCGGCTACAGCAGCTCCGCAGAAGTGGACGCTTCTTTCCCGCCCGCCACTACCACCAGAAATTCGGCGGGCGTACGCTCGGGCTCTTCATCGCCGACACGAACGCGTCGATGGTCAGCGCCGCCAGCGCGGTGCTGGTAGAGGACGCGCCGCTCTTCGAGGCGCAAGACAACGCGCAGCGCGCCGATCTCGCGAAGTGGATGGCGGCGTCGACGGCAGCGTGGAAGATCGCCATGGGGCACCACCCCAAGATCTCCAACGGTCCCCACGGCAACGCCGGCAAGTACGACTGCAACAGGTCCTTCCAGGTCAGTGCGTCCCACCCGCCCGCGCCCATCAACGGCAAGGGCGTCGAGCGCTCTTGAACGACGTCGTCTGCGGGCAAGGTCGACCTCCTCTCGGGCCACGATCACAGCCGGCAGTGGCCTCTCGACACCTGCAACGGCACCGAGCTCATCGTCTCCGGCGGCGGCGCCTCGACCGACTCGCTGCCGCGAAGCAACCCCATGCACTTCGCGAAGGCGACCTCGGTTGGTCTACGTCGTGGGGAACAGAAGAAGACGCTCACCGCCGAGAGTTCATCGACGAGGCGGCAACGTCAGGCTCTCCAGCGCACGCTCACGAAGCCCTGACGCGAGGGGCGCCGAGCCTCGGCATCACGTGGGCGATGCGACCGGCCGCGGGCGACGACCCCCTTGCTGGGCCTGGGGCACCAGAGGCCGATCCGGCAATGAGCTGCCGCAGCCGCGCTGCGTGCGGTTCCCTGCGCTTGCGGCGGCTAACAGCACGGACCATGTCGGACCTCGGCGGGTCGGTCTGCGGCGGCTGGGCACGAATCATTGCCTGCTCAAGCCCGTTCCTTCATTAACGGCGGCTGCAACCGCCGTGGGTACGAGAGCCACTCGTGAATCGACCGAAAGCTGCTGCGATTCGACGCGTCGCCGCGCGAGCCTACGACGCGCGGTCTTGCGTAACCTCGGAAGGCTCGGCAGAAGCTCCCCATGCTTCTGGCCACGGGCCGAGTTCTCTCCGCCCCGGTTGCGCTCCTCACTCACCTCTTGGGATGGCTCCCCCGGCTCTTTCGGCTGTCGAACCAAGGTGCCGTCGACGCCGGCTCCCGCAGAGGTTCCAGCACCGCGCCCGTTGCCGAATCCTGCCCGCGTGCGTGCTCGGTGCGGTCCGCCAATAAGCCGCCGTGCCCCACGCGGGTGTCGGGATCTGCGCGTCAGGCACCGAGACCCGCCCGTTTCCCGCAACCAAAGCGACTCGCGCGCACCGCGTGGGAGCCAGTGCCTCGGCGCGACAGTTGCGCGCGCCGGAATCTGTGGCGGCCTCGATGACGACTGCGACGGCAGCGAGGTCGACGAGGGGCATCGAGTGTCGCCGCGACGGTGGCACCGACTAGATCCGACTGAATCTTGGCGCAGCCGTTGGCTGGCAACATTGACGAGCTCTGCGGAAGTCTTTGAGCCATCCGACTCATCTTTCCGGTCCCAGAAACGGGAGAACGAGAACGCTACCCCGAGGTCTTGGCTCACAAAGGAACCATGTCGACACAACCTGTCCGAGCGCCTCCGTAAGCGAGACCTCGAGACTCCGAGGAGCGCAGACCCGCGACGCGAATGGCACGATGCTCACTGGCGCGGGCATCGGCGTCCCGCCCAGGCGCCGTATCGGCAATCATCGGCGGGGCCGTGTGCGCGCTATGCGTGGTCGCGGCGCCCGCGCTCACCGACAGGATGGGTGCCTACCGCCGTTCGGCGCCGTGAGCACGACGCGCCGTCGGGACACGCGAGAAGCCCGTGTGACTCTCGGACGCGGGGGCGGACGCTGCAACTCGCTCTTCAGCGCGTGCGGCCCGAAACCGGGGTTGAAGTAGCAGTTCAAGTCGGACAAAGGAACTCGCTGGGGATGCTCTGAAGCCCCAGGGGTTAACTACAGCACCGCGTAGTCGCGACCGTCAGGTGCAGGACGCGCTAGCGACAGTGAGACGTGCCCGGGCACGAAGCCCATACGCCTTCGAACGCCTGCCGCGTGGCAGGATCCATCGCTTGGGGTTGGCGGTCGACTTTCCATGAATTTTGAGCACCGCGGCTCCACCGTTTTGGTAGTCCGTGATGGCGGCGGTCGGATCGTTGTAACCCCGTCGGCCCAAGGCGCTCCATCGCGTAGGCGGGTTCCCGCCGGGTTGGCCAGGGTGGTAGAGGCGGTCGCGTTGCCCAGACGGCCTGGAGCTGCGGGTCCGACGGGGTGGCGCCAGCGAAGACTCGCTCTTGGCCGCCCGATCGCCGCCCGTGCTGATGCGCCCGTCGTGCGCATTGTAGGCGTGGTTCGGCTGACCGTCGGGGTTTAGCGTCGTGACGCCCCAGATGCCCCTCCGCGACGCGTGGGTTGCGCGAGCCCGAGCACGCCGTCGGGATCGCGCGCCGTCCGGGCGTTGATGCCAGCGACGTTTGAAGCAGTCGCCGCGCGTGCCTTGGAACAACTCCGGGCGAGGCTGGCGGGATCGCGGTAGTTCTGCCGCAATGTCGGCTGGCTAGTTGAACCGATCGAGCTCGGAGAACGTGGACGGCGCCGGGGGCGTCCGGACATCGAAGCGGCCCGTCGGCGGAGCAGCGGAAACATCGGGGAG